>CAACVI010000048.1 GCA_900659855.1 Candidatus Desulfarcum epimagneticum | reverse complement strand
CGCTTTGGCGAACACATCCACCTGGAGATTTTTTTTATGAGCCGGGGACGCGGTGTAGGACCATATAGTCGAATATTCGACAAACCGGAAATTATCAGGCGCATTGTTCATCATGGATATATAAAAATCGTTTTGTTTGTAAGCGTGGTGCTTTAGACGGTTCATGATGACATACTCGGAAAATTCGCCCTTGTATTTGTTGTATTCTCCCTGGAGTTTTTTATA
>CAACVI010000047.1 GCA_900659855.1 Candidatus Desulfarcum epimagneticum | reverse complement strand
AATATTTTAAAGCGTCTATTGGTTAATGGGTGATGTATATCCACAAAAAAACCATGCTGTTGTGCCTTGAGAACAAAAAAATGATGGCATTTTCAAACCGCTATTTTTCATACATTTTGACGCCGCCGCTGACAAGAAAAAAAAGGTTTATATAATTTGGCAGTCAACACCGCTACGCTCCACCCAAGTCGCGTAGTCAGCTATAATGAAGATAAAAAAAAATCAGTCATGGATGAAAAAAATAAATCTTTGAATAATGATGGA
>CAACVI010000046.1 GCA_900659855.1 Candidatus Desulfarcum epimagneticum | reverse complement strand
AAAACATAATGAAATGCACACTCAAAGAAAAATAGAGGGTCATTTTTTTCAATGATTTATGATAGATAGAAAAACTCACTTGTCTGGCATTTTCACATCGCCATATTCCATACATTTCTACACCGCCGCTGACAAGGAACAGCGGCGTGAAAATGCACTAAAAATAGCGACCAAAAGATGTTTTGGGTTTGACTTTTATCTAAAAAAAAACAGCATGTTACAGTTAAGAATATGAAATAAAACATATTTTAAAAATTTCTTTTGAATAAGATGACTTATGGACCTACATTTTCAAAACGCCAAAAATAATACATTTTCAGGCCGCCGCTGACA